>NZ_JBEXDB010000009.1:0-18089 GCF_040605575.1 Streptomyces sp. NPDC005566
GGTCCGCCGCCGCCGCCCTGAACGACATCACCCGCGACGACGAGGCACTGTCCCTGCAGATCCCCAGCGACGGCAGCCAGCGCGAACTGCGCTCCATCCTCGACCGGCTGGACTCCGCCGGCATCGAGGCGGACGAACTGACCGTGCACACCCCCGACCTCGACGACGTGTTCTTCGCCCTGACCGACGGAACCACCATCCCCGACCAGTCCAAGGAGACTGTCCGATGAGCGCCCTTTCCCTCGCCGTCCGCGACTCGTCGACGATGCTGCGCCGCAACCTCCTGCACGCCCGGCGCTATCCGTCACTCACCCTGAACCTGCTGCTCACCCCGATCATGCTGCTCCTGCTCTTCGTCTACATCTTCGGCGACGCGATGAGCTCGGGCATCGTCGGCGGCGGGGCGGACCGCTCCGCGTACATCGCCTATGTCGTCCCCGGCATCCTGCTGATGACCATCGGCTCCACCGTGGTCGGCACCGCGGTGTCCGTCTCGAACGACATGACCGAGGGCATCATCGCCCGCTTCCGCACCATGGCCATCCACCGTCCTTCGGTACTCGTCGGGCACGTCGTCGGCAGCGTGCTCCAGTCGGTCATGAGCGTGGTCCTCGTGGGCGCCGTCGGCGTGGCCATCGGCTTCCGCTCCACGGACGCGACCGCCCTGGAGTGGCTGGCGGCATTCGGGCTGCTCGTGCTCTTCGCCACGGCGCTCACCTGGATCGCGGTCGGTATGGGCCTGGTCAGCCCGAACGTCGAAGCGGCCAGCAACAACGCGACGCCACTGATCCTGCTGCCGCTTCTGTCCAGCGCTTTCACCCCGGTCGACTCCATGCCCGGCTGGTTCCGGCCGATCGCCGAGTACCAGCCCTTCACCCCCGCCATCGAAACCCTGCGAGGGCTGCTGCTCGGCACCGAGATCGGCCACAACGGATGGCTCGCCGTCGTCTGGTGCCTGGGCCTCGCGGCCCTCGGCTACGTCTGGTCGACCTCGAAGTTCAACCAGGACCCGACGTAGCCGCCGTTACCCACGCGGGCCGGCTCCCGCAACCCGTACCGCCCCAGGGCGGCGCACCCCGACACCCCGTCGGTGGGCGCCGCCCCGTCGGCGTTCTCCGCCGCACCACGGCTCCGCACACGATTCCGCTCGGACCTCACAGCGCTGGTCCAGCACATGTGTGACGAGTGTTACGGCCCATGATCGGTCGAGGTCACATCGACGTAATGGGCGTTTCGTACCGTCGGGGACACGCTTCGGCCAACAGAGAGGCCCTTCGGTGCCCCCACAGGATTCGTCGACAGCCGTCTCCCCGATACGGACGGTCTGCTCGTACTGCGGGGTGGGCTGCGGCATGGTGCTCGACATCGCCTCCGGCCCTGACGGTCGCCGCAGGGTCCTCAAGGCTTCGGGCGACAAGGCACACCCGGCGAACTTCGGCCGGCTGTGCACCAAGGGCGTGACGACGGCCGACATGCTCGCCGCCCCCGGCCGGCTGACCACCGCACTGATACGTCCCGAGCGCGGCGCCGAGCCCGTACCGACAGCTGTGGACGAGGCGATCACCGGCACGGCACGACGGCTACGGACGATCATCGACGAGCACGGGGCGGATGCTGTCGCCTTCTACGTGTCCGGGCAGATGAGCCTGGAAGCGCAGTACCTGGCGAACAAACTGGCCAAGGGCTTCGTGCGGACCAACCAGATCGAGTCCAACTCGCGGCTGTGCATGGCGAGCGCGGGCAGCGGCTACAAGCTCTCCCTGGGCGCCGACGGCCCGCCCGGTTCGTACCAGGACTTCGAGAAGGCGGACGTCTTCCTCGTCATCGGCTCCAACATGGCCGACTGCCACCCGATCCTGTTCCTGCGCCTGATGGAACGGGTGAAGGCGGGAGCCAAGCTGATCGTCGTGGACCCGCGGCGCACCGCCACCGCCGACAAGGCCGACCTCTTCCTCCAGATCGCACCCGGAACGGACCTGGCCCTCCTCAACGGCCTGCTGCGCCTTCTCCACGAGAACGGGCACACGGACACCGCGTTCATCGACCGGCGCACGGAGGGCTGGGAGGCGATGCCGGAATTCCTCGCGGACTACGCGCCCGACACCGTCGCACGGATCACGGGCATCCCCGAGGCGGACATCCGCCGGGCGGCGCAGTGGATCGGCGAGGCGGGGGAGTGGATGAGCTGCTGGACCATGGGGCTCAACCAGTCCACGCACGGCACGTGGAACACCAACGCACTGATCAATCTGCACCTGGCCACCGGTGCGATCTGCCGTCCCGGCAGCGGCCCGTTCTCCCTCACCGGCCAGCCCAACGCCATGGGCGGTCGCGAGATGGGCTACATGGGACCCGGGCTGCCCGGCCAGCGGTCGGTGCTCGTGGACGAGGACCGCGCCTTCGTCGAAGGGCTCTGGGGCCTGGAACCCGGCACCGTGCGCAAGGACGGGTCCGGCAAGGGAACCGTCGACCTGTTCCAGCGGATGGCGGACGGTGAGATCAGAGCCTGCTGGATCATCTGCACCAACCCCGTCGCCTCGGTCGCCAATCGCCGGACCGTCATCGAGGCCCTGGAAATGGCCGAACTCGTCATCACCCAGGATGTGTTCGCCGACACCGAGACCAACGCCTACGCCGACATCGTGCTGCCCGGCGCACTGTGGAGCGAGAGCGAGGGCGTACTGATCAACAGTGAACGCAACCTCACTCTCGCCCGGACGGCGGTGGACCCGCCCGGTGAGGCGCTCGCTGACTGGCGGATCATCGCGCGCATCGCCTGCGAGATGGGATACGCCGACGCGTTCACCTACAACAGCGCGGAGGAGATCTTCGAGGAGATCAAGGGCGCCGCGAATCCGAAGACCGGCTACGACCTGCGGGGCGTGACGTACGAGCGCCTGCGCACCACGTCCGTCCAGTGGCCCGCACCGACGGCCGACGGCCCCGATCGCAACCCGATCCGCTACCTCGCCGAGGACGGTGGCCCGGTGTTCCCGACAGCGAGCGGACGGGCCGTCTTCTTCGCCCGTCCGCACGTTCCGGCTGCCGAAATGCCGGACGACGACTATCCGTTCGTCCTCAACACCGGGCGTCTGCAGCACCAGTGGCACACCCTCACCAAGACCGGCAAGGTCGCCAAGCTCAACAGGCTCGATCCGGCGCCGTTCGTCGAGCTGCACCCCGAGGACGCGAGCCGGCTCGGGATAGAGGAGGGGGACTCCGTCGAGGTCGCCTCCCGGCGCGGCCGGGCCGTACTGCCCGCCGTGGTGACCGACCGGGTGCGGCCGGGCTGCTCCTTCGCGCCGTTCCACTGGAACGACCTGTTCGGCGAGTACCTGAGTGTCAACGCGGTGACCAGCGACGCAGTGGACCCGATCTCCTTCCAGCCCGAGTTCAAGATGTGCGCGGTGACCCTCACGAAGGTAGCCACCGCTGTCAGCATCTTTCCGGCACCCGCAGCCCCCGCCGCCGACCCGGTCGTGGTCGTGCCGACCGCCCACCGGCCGGGCGCCGCAGCCGTGTTCGGGCTGGAGGACACCCCGCCGCCCGTACTCGCCGAGCACGAACGCCAGTACCTGGTCGGATTCCTCGCCGGGCTGCCGACGGGCATGCCCGGTGTCCCGGTGCTCCCGGCCGGTGCGCCGTTCACCGCGGAGCACGCGCGATGGGTGAACGGGGTGCTCGCCGGCATGTACTCGCGTGCCGCGCAGCCCGAGAACGAACCGGCGGCGCAGGCCCCGCCGGGCCGTGACGTGGTCGTGCTGTGGGCCTCGCAGACCGGAAACGCCGAAGAGTTCGCCGCGGCCGCCGCATCCCGGCTCGCCGAAACCGGTCACCGGGCCCAGCTCGTCGGCATGGACGAGGCGGATCCGCGTGCCCTCCCGCCCGCGGCCGACCTCCTGCTGATCACCAGCACCTTCGGCGACGGTGACGCGCCCGACAACGGCTCCGGATTCTGGGAGGCCCTGACCGCTGCCGACCCACCGCCCCTGGACGGCAGACGGTACGCGGTGCTGGCCTTCGGCGACTCCTCGTACGACGACTTCTGCGGGCACGGCCGGCGTCTGGACCAGCGCCTCGACGAGCTGGGCGCCGTGCGCCTCGCCCCGCGCACCGACTGCGAACCCGACTACGAGCCCTCCGCCCGCACATGGCTGGACCAGGTTCTGACGGGCCTCACCGCACAGCCGGCGACCGCCGCGTCACCCGCCCCTGCCGCCCCCGCCGCCACGCCCGTGCGCAGCGCCAAGCCCGCACCGGCCACGGCCCGGCTGGCCGGCAACCGGCTCCTCAGCCTCCCCGGCGCGGCCAAGGAGGTCCGCCGGTTCACCTTCGACACCCGGGACGCCGATTCCCCTCTCGTCCACGAGGCCGGTGACGCCCTCGGCGTACACCCCGTCAACAGCATCGATCTGGTGGCCGAATGGCTGGCCGTCACCGGTCTGGACGCCGCCTCCGCCATCGACGTCGCCGGCCTCGGCGAGGTCCGGCTGGCCGACGCACTGCACCGGCACCTGGACATCACCCGGCTCACTCCGGCCCTGCTGGGCTTCATCACCGAGCGCACGGGCGACCGGGCCCTGAAGAAGATGCTGCGTCCCGACAACAAGGGCGAACTCGCCCGCTGGTCCTGGGGCCGTCAAGCCGTGGACGTCCTCGCCGAGTACCCCGTCCGCGCCACACCGCAGGAGTGGGCCGGCATCCTCAAACGGCTGCAGCCCCGCCTGTACTCGATATCGTCCAGTCCGCTCACCGACCCGCACCAGGTGTCCGTGACCGTCTCCGTCGTCCGGTACGAGAACCTCCACGGCCGTCCCCGCAACGGGGTGTGCTCGCCCTTCCTCGCAGATGCCGCCCCCGGCGCCCCGGTATCGGTCTTCGTCCGGCGCGCCCCGCACTTCCGGCCACCCGCCGGTTCCGACACCCCGATGGTGATGGTCGGCCCAGGTACCGGAGTGGCTCCGTTCATGGGCTTCCTGGAGGAACGCCGCGCACACCGCCACCGCGGCCCCAACTGGCTCTTCTTCGGCGAACAGCACCGTGCCACCGACTTCTACTACGAGGAGGAGCTGACGGCCTTCCTCGCCGACGGCACCCTCACGCGCCTGGACACCGCCTTCTCGCGCGACCAGCGCGCCAAGGTCTACGTACAGGACCGGATGCGCGAGCACGGAGCCAAACTGTGGTCCTGGCTCCGGGACGGCGCGCACTTCTACGTCTGCGGAGACGCCGCGCGCATGGCCAAGGACGTCGACCAGGCGCTGCGCGACATCGCCGTCACACACGGCGGCCTCGATCACACGGGCGCGGCCCTGTACGTCAAGCAGCTCGCCGCCGACAAACGGTACGTCCGCGACGTCTACTGACCGGCGTCGGCGGAGCAGGCACTCGCCGGTGAATCCTTCACCCGGTTCGTGTCCGACGGGATCGGCTCAGAGGGCGACGACGGTTACCTCCGTGGCCTTGACGCTGGTCCAGACGGGAGTCCCCTCGGTGAGGCTCAGGTCGGCCACTGCCTGCGGGGTGATCTCGGCGACGAGATCCGGCGCCTGGTCCGACGTGATCAGGACACGCAGCCGGCTGCCGCTGGTGGTGATCTCCCGTACGGTGCCGGGCCAGACGTTGCGAGGGCTTCCGGTCGGCCTGTCGCGGTGGACGGCGACGGCCTCCGGGGCGATGACCGCGAGGGAGTCCGTGCCGGGCGGTAGCGGCTCCGCAGCCACGAGGGTGCCGCCGCCGGTGAGTCGTATGCCTTCGGCGGTGGCGATGCCGGGCCAGGCGTTGCGGCCGAGCATCCGGGCGACCCAGGGGGAGCGGGGATGGCGGGTGACCTCGGCGGGCGGGGCGTCCTGCAGTGCCCTGCCGTCGTCGAGGACGAGGACCCGGTCGGCGAGCGCTACCGCTTCGACGGGATCGTGGGTGACGATCAGGCAGACACCGCCGAAGCTGTCGAGGTGGCGGCGAAGGGTGTGCCGGACATGGGCGCGGGTCGTCTGGTCGAGGGCGGCGAGCGGTTCGTCGAGCAGGAGCAGCCGAGGGCGGGCGGCCAGGGCCCGGGCGAGCGCGACACGCTGCGCCTGGCCTCCGGAGATCTGAGCCGGTCTGCGGTGTGCGAGATGACCCACGCCGAGGCGGTCCAGCCACTGCTGGGCGCTGTGCCGGGCTTCGGCGCGCGCCACACCGTGGGCGCGGAGCCCGTACGCGGTGTTGGCCAGCGCGTTCATATGGGGAAAGAGGGCACCGTCCTGCGGGACCCAGGCCACACCCCTGCGGTGCGGCGGCAGCGCGGTGACATCGGTGTCGCCCAGCCGGATCTCGGCGTGGGCGCGCGGGGTGAGGCCCAGGAGTGCGCGCAGCAGTGTGGTCTTGCCCGCGCCGTTGGGGCCGACGACGGCGATGGTGGTTCCGGCGTCCGCGTCGAGGGTGAGGTCGTTGAAGCCGGTGACTGTGGTCCGGAGCGGCCAGCTCTCACCGGTACCGGCGGGCGCGTCCTCCGGCGTGGCATGCGCGTCCCCCCGAGGGGCGGGAGTCGATTCCGCCGCCGGAGTCCGCGGCTGTGCCGGGGCCGCACTCGGGGTGCCTGTCCAGCGTCCGCGCAGGGCGATGAGCACGACCATGGCGATGGCCAGCAGAAGCAGCGAGACCGAGGTGGCGGCCTCCGGGTTGTCCTGGAGCAGCAGATAGACCTGGAGCGGCAGGGTCTGCGTGGTGCCGGGGAGGTTCCCGGCGAAGGTGATGGTCGCGCCGAACTCACCCAGGGCCCTCGCCCAGGTCAGCGCCGCTCCCGCGGCGAGCCCGGGGGCGACCATGGGCAGGGTGACGGTGAAGAACACCCGTACCGGCGAGGCCCCCAGGGAGGCTGCGGTCTCCTCGTAGCGGGGACGGAGTCCGCCGAGGGCCCCTTCGAGGCTGATGATCAGGAACGGCATCGCGACGAAGGTCGCTGCGAGGACGGCGCCGGAGGTGTGGAACGGCAGGGTGAGTCCGAACGTGTCCTCCATCCAGGGCCCCAGCAGCCCGCGCCGGCCGAAGGCCAGGAGGAGTGCGACACCGCCGACCGTGGGCGGCAGCACCATCGGCAGGAGGACGAGCGAGCGGACGAACGCCTTGCCGGGGAAGTCGACGCGGGCCAGCAGCCAGGCGAGCGGGACACCGAGGACGACGGAAAGGCCCAGTGCCCAGGCGGAAACGATCAAGGACAACGTCAGCGCTTCGGTCGGCTCGGGGCTGGTCAGATGAGCGCCCAGGTCGTGCCAGGAGGTGCGGGCGAGAATCCCGACCAATGGCAGCAGCAGGAAGCCGATGGCCAGCAGCGCGGGGATCACCAGGGCGATCGGCGCGCGGGGGCCGGTTGCGCGGCGGCGAAGGCGTCTCATCGAAGGTCCCCGATGCTGTGAGTGCCCTGCGGGCGGGCCCGCCCCCCGAACCGGGCTGCCCGCAGGGGAGAGTGGTGGCCGGCTACGGCTGCTGGAATCCGGCGGCGGCGAGGATCTTCTGAGCCTCGGGCGTGGACAGCCACGTCACGAACGCGGCCGCGGCCTCGCTGTTCCTGGAGGTCTTCAGCGTCGCCGCAGGATAGGAGGCGACGGCGTTCTGGGCGTTCTGGGCGTCCGGGATGTCGATGGCATCGACCTTGTCGGTGGCCGTGGCGGCGTCCGTCCTGTACACCAGACCGGCATCCGCCTCGCCGAGCCCGACCTTGCTGAGGACGGCGCGGACGTTGGGTTCCTGGGAGACCGGCTTCACCACGATCCTCTGTGCGTCCAGGATCTGCTTGCTGTAGCGCCCGACCGGAACCTCGGGGGCCGCGAGCACCACCTTCAACTTCGGGTCGGCGAGGTCCCCGAGACTCTCGACCTTCTCCGGATTGCCCTTGCCCGTGGCGATCACCAGACGGTTCTTCGCGATGACGGTCGGTGCTCCGGTGTCCGACTTCAGACCGTCCATCGTCCTCGTGTCCGCCGTGACCAGGGCATCGGCGGGTGCGCCCTGCTTGACCTGGGCGGCGAGCTCCTGCGAGCCGGCGAAGGAGAACGTCACCTCGGTTCCGGGGTGCTCCTTCTCGTACACGGCACCGGCGGTCTTGAAGACATCGGTGAGCGAGGAGGCGGCCAGAACCGTCAGATCGGCTTTCGGAGCCCCGGAGGCGGCGGCCTTGTCGCCCGAGTCCTTCCCGGTGTCGTCGCTGCCACATGCGGCCAGCGGCACGAGGAGAGCCGCTGCGAGGATCGCTGCCGCGGTCCGGCGGCCGGTGGGGGTGAAGGTCATGAGGGTGGGACTCCTTGGGGACGCGGTGGGCCCGGGCGGGTGGTGTGAGCCGCGTCAGGGACGGCGACGCCGCTGGGTGCAGCACGGACCAGCGGATCAGGTGCGGTCGATGTGCACGCTGGTCGACTTGACGCGGGCGGTGGCCTGCATGCCGACCTCCAGCCCCAGTTCCTCGACCGCTTCCCGGGTCAGGAGCGAGACGAGCCTGTGCGGGCCGGCCTGGATGTCCACCTGGGCTGCGACGTCGCCGAGTCTTACGGCGGTCACGATGCCGGGAAAGGCATTGCGGGCAGAGGTGTAGGACGTCTCGTCCTCACCGACGCCACCCTGGGCGACCTCGATGGCGAACGCGGCCAGGTCCCGGCCGTCGATGAGACGGCGCCCGCTCTCCTCGCGGTGGGTCGCGACCCGGCCGGCATCCGCCCAGCGGCGGGCGGTGTCGGGACTGACGCCGAGCAGACGTGCTGCCTGACCGATGGTGTAGGACTGCATGTGCGACAGATTAGATGAATCTGGCTCGCATTTACAAAGCATGATGCGAACCTTCATGGCAGATGCGTGCGGCCTGGAGGATGGTCCGACAATTTATGGGGCCGATCCGGTCAAAGGGGTGGACGCCAACGCCTGCGGCGGGTGGCCGCGCACCCGCGCCGAGGGTGTCTACAGTGAAATCACAGACAAGGAAATATCAGGCATTTCATAGTGAATACGACGAATCAGAGGCGCCACGTCATGAGCCTGAGCATCCGTAACCAGATCCCCGGCACGGTCACCGCCGTCACCGCAGGTGCGGTCATGGCCATCGTGAAGGTCCGGCTGGCGGGCGGCCAGGAGGTCACGGCCGCGATCACGCTCGAGGCCGTCCGGGAACTCGGCCTCACGGAAGGGACTGCGGTCCGCACGTTGGTCAAGTCCACCGAGGTGTCCCTGGCCGCCGGCGCCGTCGCAGGGCTGAGCATCCGCAACCAGATCCCCGGCACCATCACCGACGTCGCGACCGGCGGCGCCATGGCCCGCGTCAAGGTGTCCGTCGAGGGCGGCGAGCTCACCTCGGCGATCACCGAGGACGCGGTGACCGATCTCGGCCTCGCCCCCGGAATGCCCGTGGTCGCCCTGATCAAGTCGACCGAGATCTCTCTGGCAGCCGTGTGATCTCCGGGCAGGCCGCCCCGAGTCGCCCGCCGCCTCTACCAGTCGGCCCTGTTCACGGCGCGACCCGATTGACGCGGCTACGCTTGATGAGGCGGCGCAGCCTCGTGAAGAGCGCCGCAGAAGGGCACTTCCAGCAGAAGGGCACTTCCATGAGGCAGCGCCATCATTTCCATACCGACCATGCGGGCCACTCGGTCACTGCGACTGTCGAGACGGGCGGCCGTACCGTACTGGTGGAGGTACTGGTCGACGGCAAGGAGACGGGTTCCGTGACCGCGCACGGCGACCACCCCATCGTTGTGCACGTGGAACTCCCGACCGACCCCCCGGAGTCGGCCACCGTACGCGTGAAGCCGGGGCCCGACGTTCCCAGCTGCCTCCTTGAGGCGCCGGACGCCGAACCCCGGATGATGTCACCACGCACGTACTGACGGCCCGGATTTCTCCTGGCCGCAGAGTGATCGGCCCGAAGGCCGCTGATCAGTTGTGCCCGAACTTCCGCTCCTTCTTGTGCGAAACGGTCTCCCCGATCGCACGCGCCGCGTCGGGCGTCGCCGTCGGCGTCTGTTCCTTCGTCTCCGCGGAGACGGCGCTGCGCTCATGGCCGCCGCTGCGAGCGCCGCGGTTCTGGCGGCTCTGCTTCTTGCTCACGATCGTGCCTCCTGCCAGCGTCCGAAAGGATGGGCCACTACCAGATTCGCACCTGCGTACGAAAGGTGCAATATCGGGCATAAGTGTGCACGTCGAAATGGTCACGCCACACGTATTCCTCGGGCCGAGGTCCGTGAACGCGGCTCCCAGCCGCCGTACACCCTCGGTCTACGCCGCGCCGGCCTGCGGGATGCCGATGACGTTCTGGACGATCCACGATGTCCGGCGCGAGGAAGCAGCCGGGCCGCGACTTCGAGGATGCGCTCGCCGTCGGGCGAGTAGTACGCGCCGGCTGACTCACGAATCTGCCAGTTCTTCTGACGCGGCGTCGGCTACGAACGGAAGGTCCGACCACTTCCGGTGCGTCTACGCTGGCGGAGATATCACATGTGAACGAAGGACACTCATGGCTCGCCCGTACAGCCCCGGACCGAAACAATTTGTCTTCGTTGTCGGTGACGGCAACGACCAGCAGGTCTCCGTGGGCGACCCTCAGGAAGCCTACGTCGCATTCTCGGCATTCTTCCGGGACCGAGACTCCGACAGCTACACCATCCAAGATGAACCGGCGGGCCAACGCCTGGTACTCATGCCCGGTCAAGGGGTGATCGCCCGGATGGACGTGGCGGACCGGTCCCGGTGCGAATACCTCAAGGTCGACAGGGTCAATCGCTACCTGCCGAGCGCGATGCTGTTCTTCGAGAACGGATATGAGGGCCTCGACCACTTCGGCCAATGGTTCTCGGACCTTGCCGACCTCGACGCATCACCGGAGGCTCGCGGTGCTACCCGCGCCGCCACGATCACGACCGAACCCGCGGCAATCGAAGAAGTCGCTCGGATCTGGGCAAATTCGGGCATCGTGGACCCGAGCAACCAGTACTACGTCTTCTTCGACTCACATGATGTCGACGATGACCGAGCGGAACGAGCCGAACTGCTCAAGTTGCTCGAATTCCTCGGCATCGAACGGGTCGACGCCCCGGCCGAGGCCGCCGAAGGCGAAGTCTGGGTGTGCACCGACAAGCGCCTGGACGCCGAATTCGAACGATGGTCATGAAACAGAGGGACGGGGCCGCACCATCGCGGTGATGCTCGCCGTGGGCCCGAGGCCAACCGGGTCCAGCCGGCCGTTCCGGAAGAGACTCGCCCGGGAGTCGACCGGTGAAGCTCTGCCGTATTCCTCCGGCGGTGCGTCGTCAGCGATCCCCAGCTGGTCGCTTCCCGACGAGATTGGTTCAACGACTTCCTCGACCATGGCGAGCCTGCTCGATCCGGCGGCGTAGGTGTACACGAAAGCGGCCGGTCAGATCGGTGCAGAGAGGACTCGCTAGTCTCGTCCGATGAAGAAGACCAAGTCCGTGAGAGACATCGTTTTCACGCGCGAGAGCGGCTGGATGCCCAAGGTGATCCGCGAGGACGGTGCGCTGAAGCTGATGCTCGGGGCCGGTGCCGACGCCAACCACGAGCCTCGCACGTTCACATTCTCGATCGGGGAAGCCCATCTTGCGGTGATCCGGGAGGACCTGGCCAGACACCTGCTGCTGTGGAGTGCGGTCCTTCCGCTGTGCGATGCTGCCGGAACCCGGGGCCGGCTCGACGAGAACGCTGCCGTCGCGCTCCTGGACCCGATCCTCCTCTCCGCACCCGCGGACGTCGACGCGCTCTTGAAGAACATCCGGTGGGACAAGGCTCGGCTCATCGCGCATGGGGCCGACATCGATCTGCTCGAGCGCGGTCAGGTCTGCGCGGCGATGCGCGCGGCGACGGAGACGTCCGACGGGAAAAGAGCTCAGGAGTACCGCGCGAACCGCCGTCGCGCCGAGCGCGGAACAGTACTCGGTCCACTCGACGCCGCGATACTGAAGTACACGGGCCAGTACCTGCACGGTGCGACGATTCCGAAGCGGATGCCCGATGCCGTCGCCCCCGCGCTGCTGCCCGAGGTCATGGGTGTGATCACCACCGCGGAGCAGGCGTGCGCCGGGATGTGGATCAGCCGCGATCCGCGACGGGGAAAGCGCGCCACGGACAAGCGCGACTGGGATCGGATGACTACGACGGTCGATGCGGCCGTGCGCCGTGCACACCCTGAACTCGTCGATGACGCGGTGCGTACCGTGAGTTTCCTGATGTGCTCGGAGGCCGCGGCCCGCTCCAGGAACACACCCATGGACGATGACGAGGGGGCTGCCGGCGACCGCGCCGACTTCGGCGAGAGTGCGAGGAAGACCATCCTGTCGTTCACCGACGACAAGGGCGTCGAGAAGAAGTGGTTCCAGGGGAATCCCCGCACTGCCACCGCGGAGTTCTGGGAGTTCGTCGCCGATCGCTTTGCCGGGGACAATGAAGTCTTCACCATCGAGGACGAGGAGATGGGCGAAGGGATCCAGCTCCACTTCTACGCGGACTCCATCGCCCGGGTCACGACGGTGCGCGAGGGTGAAGGCGGGTCGGATCCGGAGTACTGGGTCGAGTACAGCCTGGTCGACGGGATCCGCGGGTACCGGAACCTGGTGAGCACCTTCGTCCGCGGCGGCTGCGCCGCACTCGAACAGTACGGCCCTTGGATGTCGGACAACGCTGAGTTCGAGCGCGCGCGCAGGCGGCGCGACGCCAAGTAGTTCCAGCTTGATCCCGCGCACGCGCCGTCGGAAAGACCTGCGAAGGTGCGGGGACGGGAGCCCGCGCGCCGGCCGGCGCAGCCATCTGATCCGGCCGCATCGTGACCGGAACCCGGTGGGGAGCTGCGGCCGGTTATCGGCCGACAGCGGGGCTCCAGAACGGGCCGTTCGTGGCAGCACGCACCCGCGTGTGTCCTCAAGGGCACCTGTACGACTATCGAAGCAGGCCACCGCGAGCAGCTCGAACGGCGCCATGTTCCGGGACCTGCTCGCCGAGCAGCTGCCTGATCTGACCGCCCGCCGCGAAACGTACGCCCGCCACGACCACGGACAAGACGCCCGATCGCGTCGGGAACGGTTCGTCCGAACTCGACATCGCGGTCACCGGCCGCCCCACCCCCGGCAGCCTCTCCATCGCGGAACAGGTCCTGGCGCGGCTCAAGGCCCGGGACGCCGACGGCCTGGCCGATCTCGTGGCGGAAGGCGGAGGCTCGAAGGACGACGCGAAACGCTGGGTGACCCGCTGGAGCAAGGCCGCCCAGCACCCGGTCACGGCCCACTCCCTTCTGGGAGAGAAGGAGAGCATCGTCGACGTCCGCTTCACCGGTGAACGCGCCACCATGTCACTCCTGTTGGAGGACAACGGCTACGACGACGGGTACGGAGTCGTCCTGGGCGAAAACGACTGACAACACGCGATGAGGGCTGCGGGCCTGCCGGGCAAGCCGCCGGCTCGCTCGTCCTCGACTTCGGCGGCCGGAAGGCCACAGCTTTTGGCGCAGTCCGTCAGCCTGGCGCGGGGGGAGGGTACAGCCAACGCTTCAAGGGCGGCAGCGGGTGCGCGTGCGCGAGTACAGCCTCCGGCCGTTCGCTCCAGGGTGCGACACTGGGGGAGTGGAGGACGACGAGCGGCAGATGGACCGACGCTTGGAACGGACCATTCTGGAGCTGTTGGAGCGGCGTGACCCGAAAGCCACGATCTGCCCCTCCGACGCCGCACGAGCGGTGTACGAAGGGGAGGGCGACGGCTGGCGCGCGCTGATGGAGCCGACACGTCGCGCGGCCCACCGGCTGGTCGAGGCCGGTGAGGTGGAGATCTCCCAGGGTGGTGACCCCGTCGAGCCCTCGAAGGTCCGCGGCCCGATCCGCATCCGTCGCGCCCGCTGAGGTCCGTCCCGCTCGTGTGGCACCCAGCCGGACGGGTGCCACGAGGCGCCCCTGACCTCCGGCTCAGGAAAGCGGGCGAATCGCGTACGCGCCGAAACTCACGGACACGCGCGGAGAATCAAGGACGAGGCGTCCTGGACCTGGGGGAAAATCGCGGTCGACCGCGTGTCCTGATGTCGTCCGTCCGAGCCGCAGGACAGCATCGACCGGATGAACCCTCCTGCGGACCCGGAGCGGACTTCGGACGGCAGATACGTGGTCGTCGACCACCGCCGATGGCGTGCGACGGATCCGGAGATCCCCGAGGACGTCGCCTCCCGCCTACGGCATCATCTGATGGCGGCGCGCCGCGGGGTGGCTGCCGCACGCCGCGCCGCTGACGCGAAGGCTGAGGGCCGGGCGCGGAAACGCGTGAACACCGCGAAGGTGGCGCTCGGTGAGCGGGGTGATCCCTGGTGGGAGCAGTCTGCCGAGGTTCGCCGTCTGCGCTGGGAGAGGGGGCTCCACGAGCTCGACCAGGCTGAGCGGGAGGAGGGCGGGCGCGCACCGTGAGGCGGGTTGTCTCCTTGGGCGTGGTACGAGGCTCCGGCTCGTGGCGCACGGAGTGATCAGGTCCCTGGACCCCTGCCAATTCGAAGCGGACCGCTGTGCCCTTCGGTACGGGACCGCTGAGGGGCGAGGTCCGACATACCTCGCGCGGGAGTTCGCCGCGAAGGCGCAGGCCGGTGCGCGCAGGGACGGGCCCCAGCGGGTCGGTCCGTCCAGGGGGAGCCGGGGCGCCCGGCCGGCTATACCGCCCTGAGCGGTATGACCTCAGCCCCCGGGGAAGGAGACTCACGTTCCCCACACCGGGCGAGAGGAGTCCACCGATGGCAGCCGACGACATAGGGCACGCCGAGGACGCGTGGTGGCGGTCCGCGGTGGTCTACCAGGTCTATCCGCGCAGCTTCGCCGACTCCGACGGTGACGGCGTCGGCGACCTGGACGGCCTCACCGGACGCCTGGACCATCTGTCCGGGCTCGGCGTCGACGTGCTCTGGCTGTCGCCCGTCAACCCGTCCCCGCAGGCCGACAACGGGTACGACATCAGCGACTACCAGGACATCGACCCCGTCTTCGGTGACCTGGCGGCCTTCGACCGGCTGGTGGGCGCCGTGCACGAGCGCGGGATGAAACTCGTCATGGACCTGGTCGTCAACCACACCTCCGACGAGCATCCGTGGTTCCAGGAGTCACGCGACCCGGCGAGCCCGAAGCGCGACTGGTACTGGTGGCGTCCGCCACGTGAGGGACGCGAACCCAACAACTGGGGCTCCTTCTTCTCCGGTGCCGCCTGGGAGCTGGACGCGGCGAGCGACGCGTACTACCTCCATCTCTTCTCGCCGAAGCAGCCCGACCTCAACTGGGAGAACCCCCGGATGCGTCGGGCCGTGTACGCGATGATGCGCTGGTGGCTGGACCGGGGCGTGGACGGCTTCCGGATGGACGTCGTCAACCTCATCTCCAAGGACCCCGCCCTCCCCGACGGCGAGGTGCACGAACAGGGGCCGTACGGTGACGGCTCGCCCTACTTCGTCTGCGGACCCCGCGTACACGACTACCTCCAGGAGATGCACCGCGAGGTGATCGCCCGGTACCCGGGCCGGCTGCTGACCGTCGGGGAGATGCCCGGGGTGACGGTCGAGCAGGCCCGCCTGTTCACCGACCCGGCGCGTGCCGAGCTCGACATGGTCTTCCAGTTCGAGCACGTAGGGCTCGACCACGGGCGGGGCAAGTTCGATCCCCGCCCGCTGCGGCTCACCGACCTCAAGGCCTCGCTCGGCCGCTGGCAGTCCGGCCTCGCCGACGTCGGGTGGAACAGCCTGTACTGGAACAACCACGACCAGCCCCGGGTGGTCTCCCGGTTCGGTGACGACGGACCGAGCCACCGGACCCGGTCCGCGACGATGCTCGCGACCGTGCTCCACCTGCACCGGGGCACGCCGTACGTCTATCAGGGCGAGGAACTCGGCATGGCCAACGCGCCTCTGCGCACCATCGAGGACTTCAGGGACATCGAGTCCCTGAACCACTACACGGAGGCGCTGCGTGCGGGGGCGCAACCCGAAGACGTCCTGCCGGGACTACGGGCGATGGGTCGCGACAACGCCCGTACACCCATGCAGTGGGACGCGTCCCCGCATGCGGGGTTCACCACAGGCACCCCGTGGATCCCCGTCAACCCGGACCACACCGAGGTCAACGCCGAAGCGGCCCTCGCGGACCCCGGCTCCGTCTACCACCACTACCGTCGGCTGATCGCCCTCCGGCACCAGGAACCGGCCGTCGTGCACGGCGACTTCACGATGCTGCTGCCGGACGACGAGCGGATCTACGCGTTCACACGCCAGCACGGCCGCACAGTGCTCCTGGTCGTCGGGAATTTCACCGGCGACACGGTCTCCGCCGTCATGCCCGCCGGATGGGACGGCGCCGAACTCGTCATGAGCAACGGCCCTTCGGTCCCCGCGCGGCCCGGCCGCCTCGTGCTCGCCCCGTGGGAGGCGCGGGTGCACCGGCGCAACGACTGAGCCGAGCGGGCGCGACGGCGACCGATGATCCCTCCGGGACCGGGTACGCGGACCTCATGACCGTCTACGGATTCCACGCCTCCCACGAACAAGTACCTCCCGCCGACCTGTTGGCAGCGGTCGTACGCGCGGAAGGCGCGGGCTTCACCGCCGCGATGTGCTCGGATCACTTCTCGCCCTGGAGCGTCCGGCAGGGTGAGTCCGGCTTCGCCTGGTCCTGGCTCGGCGCGGCGCTCCAGGCCACCGACCGGATCCCCTTCGGAGTGGTGAACGCCCCGGGCCAGCGCTACCACCCGGCGATCGTCGCGCAGGCGATCGGCAGCCTCGCCGCGATGTACCCAGGCCGCTTCTGGGCGGCGCTGGGAAGCGGTGAGGCGTCCAACGAGCACATAACCGGCGACCGTTGGCCGCGCAAGGACGTCCGGAACGCGCGGCTGCGCGAGTGCGTCGACATCATCCGGGCGCTGCTGCGCGGCGAGGAGGTGAGCCACGACGGGCTGGTGACCGTGGACCGGGCCCGGCTGTGGACGCACCCGGAGACGGTGCCGCCGTTGGTGGGAGCCGCGTGCAGCGAGGCTACCGCGCGGTGGTGCGCGGAGTGGGCGGACGGCCTGATCACGGTCAACGCGCCGCGCGAGACGCTGCGCCGGATCGTGGACGCCTACCGTTCGGCGGGTGGCGCCGGCCGGCTGCACCTCCAGGTGCACCTCAGCTGGGCCCCCGACCCGGGGACCGCCCAGGAACTCGCCCACGACCAGTGGCGCACCAATGTTCACGGGCCGCCGACGAGCTGGGACCTGGACTCGGCCGAGCTGTTCGACAACGTCAGCGAGCACGTCTCACCGGACAGGGTCGCGGAGTCCGTCAACATCTCCGACGACCTCGGCCGGCACGCGGCCTGGCTCCAGGAGTACGCCGACCTGGGCTTCGACGCCGTCATGCTGCACCACGTCGGCAAGGAGCAGAGCGCCTTCATCGACGCGTTCGGCGCGAAGGTGTTGCCGCAGCTGGACGTCACCCGTCCCCCGGCCGTCGTCGCGGAGGGTGTCCGATGAGGATGACCCGTACCTCCGACCTGTGGTGGAAGAACGCGGTCGTCTACTGCCTGGACGTGGAGACGTACCAGGACTCCGACGGCGACGGCACCGGAGACTTCGCGGGCCTGACCCAGCGCATCGACCACCTGGGGCGCCTCGGTGTCACCTGCGTGTGGCTGATGCCGTTCTATCCGACGCGGGAACGCGACGACGGCTACGACATCACCGACTTCTACGCCGTCGATCCCCGGCTCGGCACGCTGGGCGACTTCACCGAGTTCGTGCGCACCGCCCGCGACCGGGGCATCCGGGTCATCGCCGACCTGGTCGTCAACCACACCTCCGACCACCATCCGTGGTTCCAGGACGCCCGCTCCAGCCGCACGTCGAAGTACCGCGACTGGTACGTCTGGTGCGACAGCCCGCCGGAGGACGGCCCCGAGGGTGTGGTCTTCCCCGACGTCGAGAAGAGCGTGTGGGAGTACGACGAGACCACCGAGCAGTACTACCTGCACCGGTTCTAGAAGCAGCAGCCCGACCTCAACGTCGCCAACCCGGCGGTCCGTGACGAGATAGCGCGCATCATGGGCTTCTGGACGCAGCTCGGACTGTCGGGATTC